>NZ_CAPG01000028.1:0-45079 GCF_000321185.1 Bacillus sp. AP8 | reverse complement strand
ATGAAGAGCACAAACTTTTTTTATTTTGCTATATTATGGTAACATTTGTTTTAGTAGCATGTAATTTTCAAAACATAGAATGTAAGAAATATAGTTTTTAGTACATGATCTTCTAGCTTGATTATCTAATTTTATCTAAAGCAGATGATAACGTACTTACTAAGAAATCTAATTCATCCTGAGTAATAGATAATGGTGGAGAAAGTGTTAGAACGTTGTTATAACCGGCTACAGTCGCTCCATTTTTACCAATGATAACCCCTTTTTGTTTACAGATGGCAATTACTTCATTTACTAGAACAACATCTAATGGCGTCTTAGTTCTTTTATCTCCAACTAATTCAATCCCTATTAGCAAACCTCTTCCCCTAACATCTCCAACGAATGGATGATCATAAAGAAGATTTGCTAAATCTCTTACAACTGCTTTTCCTAGTTGCTTTGAGCGCTCAAATAATTGCTCTTCCTCCATTATTTTTAAATTTTTCAAAGCCAAGGCACAAGCTGCAGGATTACCACCGAATGTGTTTACATGTCTAAAATAATCATACTCTTCTGTTCCCTTAAACGCTTCATATATTTCTTTTTTTACTGCCGTAGCTGATAAAGGTAAATAAGCGCTTGTAATTCCTTTGGCCATTGTAATAATGTCTGGTTTTACATCTTCATGCATAAAACCAAATGCTTTTCCAGTTCTACCAAACCCACAAATCACTTCATCAACTATTAATAGGGCTCCATGTTTTTCACAAACTTTTTTGGCTGCTTTCATATAGCCTTCAGGTGGAATCAATACACCGCCACCTGTAATAATAGGCTCCATGATCATCGCCGCTACTGTTTCACTTAACTCCCAAGTCATTACTTTATCAATTTCTTTTACAGATTGTAAATCTTCTGGATCATGACCATTGTTTTCGTCACGATAAGAATCGGGTGGCGCTATATGAACAAAACCTGGCGCTAATGGTTCATACTTATATTTTCGTTGTGCCTGACCAGTTGCTGCTAAAGTACCAATGGTACTTCCATGATACGCTCGATATCTAGAAATAATTTTATAGCGATTATGTTGACCGTTTTGTTGATGATATTGTCTTGCTATTTTAATGGCAGCTTCATTGGCTTCTGATCCACTGTTAGAAAAGAATATCACATATTCATCGTTTAATAATTTGTTTAACTTTTCCGCTAACTTTATAGCAGGTATATGACTTTGACTTAAAGGAAAGTACGCCATTTCTTTCAACTGTTCATAGGCTGCATCTGCTAATTCTGTTCTACCATAACCTACATTTACACACCAAAGTCCTGCCATTGCATCTAAATATCGATTTCCTTCAATATCCGTAATCCATGCACCCTCTGCCTTTTCGGCCACGATCGTTACCTTTGGATTATACGGTTTCATTGAATGCCAAACGTATTGATCATCTTGCTTATGCAATGAATTTTCAGAGTTATTTAATTGAACCATTACACATACCTCCTGATTAATTTTTACTCTGTTCATCATGCTAATTAAACAATAAGTTTTTGAATGACCGTTTTCGAAAACATTGCTAACTATTAACAAAGATTTCTGCATTGTGCTCTAGAATGTTCACTTTCTCTTGGGAGGCAGTGAGTCCTAGGGCACACATAGTGTAGGATCTCACCTGTATCTTGTTCTCCTTCAAGATTCTTGCCCTTTACGCCCCAATCAACCGACTCCACTATTATTATTCAAGGACCGTAAGGAACAATGATAATTTAAAAGAACACAGCCTCTCAAATAATTAAAAAGGTTTACATTTAGAAATCAAAACGTGATGTAATCATTTTCTTTCTTGTATAAAAGTTCAAGCCGTCCTTTCCATTAACGTGTAGGTCACCATAAAAAGAATTTTTCCAACCTGAGAATGGGAAAAATGCCATTGTAGCAGGAACGCCTACATTGATACCGAGCATACCTGCGTCAGCTTCCTCTCTGAATTGACGTACGGCACTTGCATTGTTCGTATAAATCGTAGCTCCATTACCAAAGCGCGATTTTCGAATAATATCTAAAGCATCATCGAGACTATCCGCATGAAGGATGCTCAATAATGGACCAAAAATTTCTTCTTTTGCAATTGTCATTTCAGGAGTTACTTTATCAAAAATAGTTGGCCCTAAAAAGTTCCCCTCCTCATGCTCAGACATTTCCATTCGACCATCTAAAAGAAGTTCTGCTCCTTCTTCTATGCCTTTTTCAATGTAATTAATGATTTTTTCACGATGGTCTTTTCTGATAACTGGCGTTAATAGTACTTCTTCATCTAATCCATTCCCAATGACAAGCTCATTAGCTTTTTGCTTTAAAGCATGTAGTAACGGATTATTTTCACCTACTACAACGACAGCACTACATGCCATACAACGCTGTCCAGCACTACCAAATGTTGAACTCATAATATTTTGAACAGATTTCTCGATATCTGCATCCGGCATGATAACATGATGATTTTTTGCTCCTGAAAGAGCTTGAACTCTTTTACCGTTTGCGGCTGCTCTCTCGTAAACATATTTAGCTACCGGCTGAGAACCAACAAAAGAAATGGCTGAAATATCTTCATGATCGAGCAATCCATTTACTACATCATGTGCACCATGAACAACATTTAATACCCCTTCAGGTGCACCTGCTTCAGTAAACAATTCTACTAATTTATTAGCTAAGATTGGCGTTTTTTCAGATGGTTTTAGTACAAAGGTGTTTCCACATGCAATGGCTAAAGGAAACATCCATAGTGGTACCATCATAGGAAAGTTAAAAGGCGTTATTCCGGCAACTACTCCTAATGGATATCGAAACATTTCTGAATCAATATCCTCAGCAATTCCTGACAAAGTCTCCCCCATCATTAATGTTGGAGCGCCTGCCGCAAATTCTACGCATTCTATTCCTCGTTGTACCTCCCCGTAAGCTTCTTTGTACGCTTTACCATTTTCTTGAACAATGAGTTTTGCTAACTCTTGATGATTTTTAGATAATAAATAGTGATATTTAAATAAAATCCTAGCTCTCTTAGGAACAGGTACTTTTTTCCACGATTTAAATGCGTTTTTAGCAGCTGAAACAGCTAAATCTACATCTTCTTTTGTAGAAACTGGTACTTGTATTAACACATTGTCAGTTGCTGGATTAGGTACTTCAATCGTTCTTTCACAACTAGAACTTACCCATTTTCCATTAATAAAATTTCGCAAAATCGTTGTTTCATTACTTGTAATACTCATTGTTTCCCCTCCATTAAAATAAGTATTCTACATGTAAAAATTCTATTGTCATACATATATTATCTCTTTGAAACACTTTACTTTCATTAGACATTATGTAAAAAATGAGCCATAACTTACTGCACATATTGAAACAGCTATTTCATTATTCTTTTCATACCTATAATCTGATTATTAGGAGTCATATAATCATTTACTAATATCATAAATTCGATTGCTACTCTTTTTTCTTGTTGCATAAAATCATCTCCGAGCAAATTTTCAAGTTTTTGCAGGCGATGATATAGTGTTTGTCTTACAATATATAGTTTTTTAGATGTCTCTTGTTTAGAACCATTACACTCCAAATATGCTTTTAAAGTTTCTAATAATTTGCCATTATATTTGGAATCATAATCTATTACAGGCTGTAAATATTCTTTTACAATTTCCTTTAAATCAATATGTTTGTTCATTAACGAGATAATCCGATATAAATGTAAATCTTCATAGAAATAATGAATTTCTTTAGTAATCAATTTTTGTTGGATACGTAATGTTTCCTTAGCAGTTTGATAACTTTTATGAATATCAGTAAGTTGTTTAACTTTCATTCCAGCCCCTATTATTAACGTAGTGGTCTTTTGTTTCTTCACAAAATCAGACTCTTTTATATTGTCTATCGCTTTACGTAGTCTCTCTTTTAAACTGCTAGAATTCCTGTTGTTTAATAAAATAAATATTAATTCATTTCGTTTTTCCATCACAAAAACTGAAAATCCCTGCTGCTCGAAAATCGAACGAAAAAACAGTTTAACAAATGTAACATCTTTTGAAATGGTATCTTTAATCGTTGGATATTTAGCTATTAATACAACGCCATGTGTTGGAATGTTTTTCATGCCTTGGATGAGCAAGTATTCTTGAATATTTTCATTTGAATGCTCTCCTTCGAGCCACCCACTTAACCATTCATACTCTTCCGCCTTCTTTTTTTCACCAACATATAAATCACGAAGCAAATGTTGAGCTAATGCTGTTGAAGTACGATCCATAATCAAAAGTTCATACTCGCTAATAGGAATTTCTTTTGAGTAAATATACAGTTCAGCGTATTCCTGACCAAATAAATGAATGGGGGCCATCGCAAACAATGACGAATGATTGATATTTTCATTTTCTAAGTGATGTATTATTTTTTCTTGTTCTTGCAGACTTATTTCAGGCACAAACTCAAAATCATGATTTTTGATTTTAAAAATGATTTGCATATCTAATGAGGAAAAGACGAATTGAAGGATGTCATTATATGAATCAATAGATAGGAGACGTTTATTTAAATTCTGTGAGTAGTTTTCTAAATTTGATATCATCTGATATTGTTGGTTAATAATCAATGAATGAATATCTTGTGTGATTTCAACAAATGGTACTTCATCTTGAAAGATTATAATGGGAAATAAATGTTCATTGGCTAATTGAATAACCTCTGTAGGTATATTTGACATATATGTATCCATTTCAATACATAAACCAGCTGCATGATGATCGATTAGTTGCTCTACTACTGAATAGAAGGATGATTCATTTTCTTTCCAAGCAACACCGGTTGATAAGATTAATTCTTGACCATTTAACAAATTTTTAATATTCGTCACTTCAACGACATGCACCCACTTAACATTTCGATGAATTCCTTGTTTTCCCGCTACAATTAACGCACTTTCAAAATGCTTCCGGTTAAGTATTTCAGCAACTGTTAAAGTGGAGCGTTCTTTCATATGGTCTAACCTCCTTATGCATCAACTCTCTTCAAAAATCTATTTGTGATTTTTGAAGAGAGAGTATCCTTTTTTATAACACACTATCACCTTTCAATGAATGCGAGGAAAGTTGGCTTGTATTTCTGCAAGCATTGTTTCAAATTGCTTTTTATCAATAAAATCTTCTGCACCCCAATTTGCCAATATCCACGCAAATAATTCCTTTGGGGAGTTAAAGACTTCACCACTTGAATCAGATTTTCTAATCATATACCTGCCGTTATCTTCATCAATAGTTACTTCACATGGGAATGCATTGTCTTTTACTTGCAATAAAAACTCCATCCTTTCCCGCTCCTTTTCTATCTTTATTTATGATGTTCTGATTTATCCTTGTATAGTAAACTCGAAAAATATTTTCTTGCGTTAGCTGTTGTAATTTGTAAACTCTCGGTTTCTTGATTAAGAGTAAACTCAACATGTGACCCGTTCAAATTTTCAGTAACTTTGGAAATAACAAATCCTTTATCCAATAAAAAATCAATTTGTTCTTTCTCAGATTGGCATTTCGCATAATCTGACATATGCTACCTCCCATATATTTTAGTCACACGAATAATAAATGGTGCAGATGCTTTTCGATTAAACAGCAGGAGGTTCTTCACTAACACTCTTTTTCATATCTTCATCATCGATAATCCAATCTCTCCCTACGGAAATGCCTAAATACTTTTCATCACTCGGATCATCAATTTCAGCTTGCTTATATTTCTTAAACCACCAAAATTTAGCAAGTACATAATACATCATTGCACCAATGACAAAACCCACAACAAAGGAATAACTTGGTGTGAAATATGATACAACTGCACCAATAATCCACGAAATAAATCCTGCTAGATTAATTCCTCCCATATATCGAAACTGTCCGTGATTTTCATATAAGTCTGGCACATTAACTCGGCGTTTTCTTATTAAATAATAATCCGCAAATAAAATTCCTACTATCGCTGATAAAATTCCACCCACTATTAAAAGGAAAGGAATAATAACGCCAAATAACTCCCACGGTCTAACAATTGTTCCAACTACCCCTGCTGTTATTACACCAGCCCAAAACGGAAATTTTGGTCCACCAACATTCGAAAAAATAGTTGCCGCAGGCACTACATTAGCAGCTGTATTTGTAGACCATTGCGCTAGCACTATCATTAAGAGAAGAATAGCTAAAAAAATACCCGTTGATGATTCTTGTAGCGCAACGACAGGATCAGCATTTAACACTGCAATATAAGATACCGCACCTATAATAATCATAAAAGTCTGAGTTAATGGCATTGCGACAAGATTGCCATAGAGCGATCCTTTGTTACGTTTAAACCAGTTTTTCTCATTTCTTGGCACTTTTATAAAACGGGAGATTGATGGAATATCTGCACCAAGTGTCGCCCAAAATCCCATATTACTAAAGATAACAACTAAAAAAGCTGTAAAAGCTGCTCCTCCTGAAACAGTATTCTCAGACCAAGTCCAAATATCTCTTCCTTGTGTTGCAGCAGTATCTGATAAAGACATGTACATCCAAATAGAGATTAATAAGATAATAGGAGCTGCTAAATCGGCAAATCGTTCAATAGATTTAATACCTAAAGCAGTATTGATTAATTGAAAGGCTGCGAATAATAAATAACAAACAAACCAGTTATCAACACCCCATAGTATATCTAAAATCCCATTAATGGCAGTTGCTCCGAAGTATGTGTTTATCCCGAACCACATGGAAGCCGAGATCCCTCGAACAATAGAAGGAATATGAGTACCAACAGTACCAAATGGAGCTCGCATATAGACAGGAAAAGATAATCCGTGCTCAATACCAATATCCGCTATTAAGGAAATAAAAAATCCAATAGCTAAACAACCAATAACCGTTGCAAGAATAACCAAAGGCAATGGTAGAGATTGAACCCCAGCTCCTCCAATAGCAAAAGTAGCTAGAACAACTACCATTCCAACCCACATAAATGAATACCCTAGGGATGTAATCGTACGGTCCTTTTGTTGAATAGGATACAAATCAGGTGATTTCAAGTGACTCTTTTTCATAATGAACACTCCTTTTTCGGTTTATTTATTTTTTTTGCATTTATTCATAACCGAATCTCTTGATGTTTTGTTATTCATTCAAAGAAGGCAATAAGCTATAGTAAAGTAAGCCATTGCAGGAGTTGTTCAGATCAATGAAACATTCCAAATAGTTTGCTGGAATGAAAAAGAGTATTAAATCGATAATGTTTCGTTTTGATCCATAACAATTTCAGTATTGTATTTCGCTCTTTTCAAAAACTTACCTGAGCCAAGATTACCGACAAACTTTTTATCACGTACAACAAATTCTCCTCTAATAAGAACGGAGATTGGTTCCCCAGTTATCTTTAGTCCTTCAAAAGCATTGTAATCCACAGCCATATGATGTGTTTTTGCAGATATGACTCTTTCTACATTCGGGTCAAATATGACTATATCGGCATCAGATCCAATAGCCAATGTACCTTTTTGTGGGAATAAGCCAAATAATTTAGCAGATCTTGTGGCTATAATATCAACAAATTGGTTCAGACTAATTCTTCCTTTTTTAACGCCTTCAGAAAACAAAATAGACACTCGATCTTCAATCATCGGACCTCCATTTGGAATCTTTGAAAAATCATCTTTTCCTAAATCTTTTTGACCATTAAAATCAAAAGAGCATTGATCTGATCCAATCGTTTGTAATTGTCCACTTTTTAATGCATTCCAAAGAATTTCTTGGTGTTTTTTCTCTCTTAATGGTGGGGACCAAACGTATTTCGCTCCTTCAAATTCTGGTTTCTCTAGTGCGGTTATATCTAAAGTTAAATATTGAGGACATGTTTCTCCCCAAACATTAATCCCTTTATTTCGTGCTTCAGCAATTTTTTCCACTGCGTCACCACATGACACATGTACAACATAAAGCTGTGAATCAGCTAATGCTGTTAATTGAGCAGCTCTACCTGTGGCTTCTCCTTCAAGCTCTGGAGGTCTAGTTAAAGCATGATAAATAGGTTCAGTCTGTCCGTTTGCTAATGCTTTTTTTGTTAAATAATCAATAACGTCACCATTTTCTGCGTGTACCATAACTAAAGCACCTAATTCTTTTGCGGCTATAAGTGTTTTAAATAATGTTTCATCATCGGCTTGTAAAACATTTTTGTAGGCCATAAATACTTTAAATGAAGAAATTCCATCTTCTTCTAGTACTTGAGGTAATTCATTTAATACCTTTTCATTTATTTCACCTATCATAAGATGGAATCCATAATCAATAACAGCTTTTCCTTTTGCTTTCTCATGCCAAGTTTGAATAGAGTCTTTTAATGGTACCCCTTTATCTGTTAAGCAAAAATCTATGATTGTTGTAGTTCCACCAAAAGCAGCAGCAATTGTACCGTATTCAAAATCATCTTTTGTTACCGTTCCACCAAACGGCATTTCTAAGTGGGTATGAGGATCGACTCCCCCAGGTAGAATATAGCAACCTTTTGCATCGATCACTTCAGCATCAGTATCTGATAACTGAACACCTATACTATTAATTTTTCCATCAATAATTAATAAATCTCCCCGAAATGTATCTGTAGCTGTAACAATCGTCCCATTCTTGATTAATTTTTTCATCCATTCGTCACTCCTTTGTTATTTTGCAACGTCTGTTTGACATTCTGTTACTTGTAATAACGCCTTTTGTCGTTCATTCCAGGTCATAGGAGGTAGATCATTTACTATTTCTATCATTTCAATAGCACCATCAACAGGACAAACAATTGAACAAAGATTGCAACCTACACAATCTTCCTCTCTAACTTTCAAAACATTTCTTCCGTTTGCATCAACAAGCATATCAATACATTGATGTGACGCGTCTTCACAAGCAATATGACATTTATTGCAATTAATGCAAATATCATTATCAATTTTTGCTACAATATTATAATTTAAATTTAAGTTACCCCAATCAGAATATTTTGGTACAGATTTACCAATTAATTCAGTAACTGAGCTTAAACCTTTATCATCTAAATAATAATTTAATCCCTCTATCATATCTTCAACAATTCGAAAACCGTGGTGCATGGCAGCTGTACATACTTGAACACCTGTAGCGCCCATTAGTAAATATTCCACAGCATCTTGCCAATTGGAAATCCCACCAATACCAGAAATGGGAACGTTAATAAATGGACTTCTCGCACAGTCTGCTACCATATTAAGAGCAATTGGCTTAACTGCAGGACCGCAATAGCCACCGTGTGCTCCTTTACCAGCAACATGAGGAATTGTATTCCATGTATCAAGATCTACTCCCGCTAAACTATTAATGGTATTTATCATACTAATAGCATCCGCACCACCTTTTACAGCTCCTTCAGCTGTTGCAGTGATGTCTGTTATATTTGGTGTTAATTTCACAATAACTGGTGTCTTTGCTGCTTCTTTTACCCAATATGTTTGCTGTTCCACTAGTGAAGGGACTTGCCCTGAAGCTGACCCCATTCCTCTTTCTGCCATTCCATGTGGGCAACCAAAGTTTAATTCTAAGCCGTCAACACCTACATCCTCAACTCTCTTCACAATTTCATGCCATTTCTCTTGCTTAGGCTCAACCATCAAGGATGCTATAATAGCATGATTTGGATATTTTTTTTTCGTCTCATATATCTCTTTAAGATTAATATCTAATGGACGATCTGTTATTAATTCAATATTGTTAAAGCCAGCTACCTTCTTTCCGCTAAAACTTACGGCTGCAAAACGCGAGGTTACATTTAATATTGGGTCACCTAGAGTTTTCCATACGGCTCCTCCCCAACCTGCTTCAAAAGCCCTCTGTACTTGATAGCCAGAATTCGTAGGAGGTGCAGAAGCTAACCAAAACGGATTAGGAGATTTAATACCTGCCAGATTAATACTTAAATCAGCCATATCATCATCTCTCTTTCTTAGAAAATATAAGACTTTATCGTACTTTACCAGTAATCCTATAACTAATGCTCTTTATACATATATCTAAGATAACACTTTCATAGTAGAAAGCTTATCAATGGCATAAGCCACTTCCTTACCTTGCTGGGCGGCAGTAACGACCATCGCATCGCCATTTCCTTTACCAAAAATGACATCACCACAAGCAAATATTTTTGAATTAGATGTTTGCATTGTTTCAGGATTGTAATGAACAACACCATTTTTATGCGTTAGGCCTAACTGCTCTATTAAATCAACGTATCTCGACTGGCCTATTGCTTTAATGACTATATCAACAGGTAAAATATGTTCGGAACCTTCAACTATTTCAGGCTTTCTTCGACCATCCTTGTCTTCTTCGCCCAATGTCATTCGTAAACATTCAATTCCAACAACTTTTCCTACTTCAACTCCAATAATTCTCTTTGGAGCTGTTAACCAACGGAATTCAACACCATCTTGCTTGGCAAACTCATATTCAAAGTCATAGGCCGTCATTTCTTCTATTGTTCTTCGATACAAGATTTTTACATTTTCAGCACCTAGACGGACTGAACAGGTTGCAGCATCGATTGCCGTATTTCCTGCTCCAATTACCACGACTTTTTTCCCTACAAAATCTTTTGGGATTTGGCCACTTTTTGTTGATTTAACAAATTCAATAGCATCATGAATTCCTTCTAGGTCCTCTCCTTCAATCTGCAATTGAGGAACCGCAGACATTCCAACAGCCAAAACAATAAAATCATAATTTTGATCTAAGAATTCAACAGAGATATCTTCTCCTACTGTTGTATTCGTTACTATTTTTACATTAAGGCTTTTGACTTGTTCAACTTCCCAAAATGAAATGTTTTGTGGCAAACGGAAGGAAACAATACCAAATGTATTTAATCCACCAGCTTGTTCTTTTGATTCATAAATCGTTACACTATAACCTAATCTAGCTAATTCACGAGCTGCAGATAATCCCGCAGGGCCACCACCTATGACCGCAATATTCTTTCCATTGTTAGAAGCTCGTTGAAACAATTGCTGTTCATTGGTAATAGCCCAATCAGTAGCATATCTTTGTAATTTTCCTATTAATATCGGTTTTGTGGAGTCATTTAACACGCAAGCACCTTCACAGAGTTCTTCAGTTGGACAAACTCGTGCACAGCTTGCACCTATTGGATTGGAGGACATAATTGTTTTTGTAGATCCTAGTAGATTTCCTGAGGAAATTTTCTTAATAAATGTCGGTATATCAATACCTGTTGGACAAGCCCGTATACATGGCGCATCATAGCAATACAAACATCTAAATGATTCTTCATAAGCTTCTTGGTCAGTTAAACCAACATCCACTTCTTGAAAATTGCTTTCAAGATTAGTCAAAGAAATTCTTGCTTGATTCTTTTTCGTCAATGAGAACCCTCCCTTGGTCACTATTAGCCAAAATAACTCATCATATAATAAAGAATGAAAGTACTAGCATTATGGAAGTAATTCTGTCATTTCATTATAGGTTTCAGGACGTCTATCACGATAAAATTGCCATACATCGCGCACTTCTCGAATCAGTTCCTTATCCATTACTCCGATGATTACTTCATCTTTATCTCGACTACCAATGGATACTATTTTACCTCTTGGATCAACTAAATAAGACTGACCATAGAATTCACCCATATTCCATGGGGCTTCAAAACCTACACGGTTAATAGCTGCTACATAATATCCATTAGCTACTGCATGCGCAGGCTGTTCAAGCTTCCATAAATATTCAGAAGTTCCTGCTGTAGTTGCGGATGGATTAAAAACAATTTCTGCACCGTTTAGACCTAATAGCCTTGCACCTTCTGGAAAGTGGCGATCATAGCATATATACACCCCGATTTTTGCAAAGGCTGTATCAAACACTTGATAGCCTAAATTTCCTGGCTTAAAATAATATTTCTCCCAAAATCCATACCCTTCTTCACCAACAGCTACATGTGGAATATGCTGTTTACGATATTTTCCTAAATAAGAGCCATCTGCATCGATTACCGCTGCCGTATTATAATAGGTGGCAATTCCTTCTCTCTCATAGATAGGTAGAATGATAACAACACCTAATTCTTTAGCAAGTTGTTGAAACAGAACGGTTGTCGGACCATTTGGTATTTCCTCGGCTGCATCATACCATTTGGTTGTTTGTTCTGAACAAAAATAGGGTCCATAGAATATTTCTTGTAAACAAATGATTTGAGCCCCTTTTTCAGCCGCTTCTCTAACCATAGTAAGATGTTTTTCTATGGCCTTTTCCTTATGAACATTTACTGCCTCCTCTCCGTTAACATCATGAGAAGCTTGAATTAAACCAATCTTTACGTGATCTGACATGAAGTTCCCCCCTCAAAAAATCTCAATAATTGTCAAGAAATCCGTTTCAAACAAGCCTTTAATAAACAAGTTTATTCTAAAGAAACAGAAATCTCTTCATCATACTTTCATTGTACAAATTGACAAAATAGAAAACATTATACATGTTGTCAAATCATCTATAAATGAATTTTACCAAACTGTAAAACATTCATTTGGATATTTACTAGTAGGAAATACAACTTACTAACTGCACATGTAAACTTGTACCTTTATTTGTTTTTTACAAATTTAACATAGATAGTCTAAAAATTTTGTAGAATACAAACGAATAACAAATTCCTTTTAGGCATATATCATTAGCTAGTAATAACTCATCTCTACTATAATGAATGAATATTTATGAAACGAATCTTATTAAAATTTCTCGACAAGCTCTATTATTTCTGTCGAATACAAGTAACCATGCCATTTTCAAGGATAGGTTGAATTCTGCACCAAGGTGCTAACAGCTTACGATCCAATCACTCAATCTTTTTCTCACCGATATTACTCACCGAACGTACTGAAATCAGTCATTTACCCCAAAAAAGAGCCTGTCCCAAAAGTAACATGTGATGGGCATCCTCTAACTTTTTATATGATTTTCATTGTCTTGCTGATCTCAGACCAATGAGTAAAATGAATCGTTGCATAGGACAAAGCACTTAGTATTAGCTTTCTTTGAAAATAAATACTTTATCAAAACGGATCAAAAAATGGCGATTACATAAAGCGTAGGGGCCTCCAAAAAGTAATTCGAAATCACTTTTTGGAGGCCCCGTTTCAGTATTATTTATTTGTTTCTAAAAATTCGATTAGATTAAACATAAATTTATAAATCAGTGTAAGAGCACCAGCTATAGATAAATCTTCTTTAAAATCCTTCATATAGTCTAAAGTAATATTTAAATCCCATAATCCATCATTTTGACTGAATATTAAACCAAACATAGGTGCATCTCCGTGAAGGTTCGAAGATAAGTACTCTTTAATTTGCGTTTCCCATTTTTTAGGGAGCTTTAAACCAATCATGATGTTATATGTGCCAAACACATCATCCACTTCCAAAGAAACAGACTCAACGTTTACCATTTCCCACCAAATGGATTCTGTATATAAAAACTCTTTCTTATTTTGTTTAAAATAAGAAATTGGCTCTTGTAAAAATGATTTACCTTCTTCTGATAGAAAATTCTCTGATTCTTTATCACATCGTTCCATATAAGATTCTAAGAAACGAGTATTATCATCTAATTCTATTAACTTCATTTCATCGTGACCAATTTCACACATTAATTGATGATTTAATACGTAATCTTTTTCAATACTATATAGCTCAATAGAAGTAGGATTGCTATCTTCTTGCTTAGAAATGTTCAATTCGATGTATTTAAGTAATTTATCTTGTAGCATTCTTTATTTCCTCCAATATGTCTCATCTTTCAAAAGTGTTACCTAATTATTTATTCAACACCATCCTATAGCGTAATTTCAATATAAACTGGACAATGGTCGCTTCCTAAAATTTCAGAATGTATTTCTGCAGCAACTATCGTTGACTTTAGTCTTTCGGACAGAATAAAGTAGTCAATTCTCCAACCAATATTACGTTCACGAACCTTATTCATATAAGACCACCAAGAATAACATTCGATTTTTTCAGGATACAACGTACGAAAACTATCAATAAAACCTGAGGCCAACAAATTTGTCATCTTTTCTCTTTCTTCATCAGTGAAACCAGAATTCCCACGATTCGTTTTAGCATTTTTTAGATCTATATCTTGATGAGCAACATTTAAATCCCCACATAATATGACTGGTTTGACTCGATCCAACTTTACCATATATTCTCTTAATTGGTCTTCCCAATTTAATCGATCATGTAAACGTGATAAATCACGTTTTGAATTTGGTGTGTACACATTAATTAAATAAAATGTCTCAAATTCTAATGTAATAATCCTACCTTCAGGTTCATCTTCATAATCACCAACACCATATGAAACAGATAATGGTTTATACTTTGTAAATACAGCCGTACCTGAATATCCTTTTTTCTCTGCATAATTCCAAAATTGATAATATCCATCAAGTTCTAATGATATTTGGCCTTCTTGTAATTTAGTTTCTTGAATGCAGAAAATATCTACATCCATTTTATTAAAATAATCCATAAAGCCTTTTCCTACACAAGCTCTTAGTCCATTGACATTCCAAGATACAAGTTTCATATGTATACAATCTGCTCCCCTTATTTTTAGCTAATAACTCTTCCTATTTTACACAAAATTGACTCTAAAAAGAAGGATGTTTTCACCACATTGTGACTAGTGAATATAGATTGATTTGAATTCCGTTTCAAGATGCATTTTATATTCACTGAACTAATTTATAAATCAAAATCTTTTAGAATAAAGTGAAAATGAAGACTGAACATTTTTTTAATTCACTTTTTTATTATGCTCAATTATGAACTTTCAAAAATATACTTATTAATAATCAAAATGAAATAGAAAGAGTTACTCCTTACTATCATACCTTTTCTTTTTCAATCATCCAAAAAAATATGCCTCCTTTAATTAATAAATTTTTTAAATCATTCACACATAAAATGTCTATTTCTAAAAATGAATAATAACACTGAAAAATGATTTATTATGTAATATTTTAATAACAAGATCAATGTATGTAAGGAATTATTTCTGTTTTCTGGAACAAAGCCATATATTGGACGTGATTTATATAGAGGAGTAAACTGTATTAGTATAATAAATAATTGGAGTTTTTAGACTTTTCATCATAAGGGGATGTCACTTTTGCGTTATATTGAAGTCGGAAGTCGAGAGTATTATCAAACTTTGTTAAGCATGCTGCTGGGAAGCTTAGTAACGTTTGCCATTTTATATAGCCCACAACCACTCATTCATACGTAATCGAAAGAATTCCATATTTCGCCGTCTACCTCTAGCTTTACGATATCACTTCCCACAATAACTATGGCATTTACAATGCTTATTGTTTCTGTATTCTCAAATGCCTGGGGTCGTAAGCAAATTATGATGGTGTCTCTGCTAGCTACTTCTTTACTTAGTATCGCATCAGCCTTCAGTCCTTCTTTTCACATTCTCCTTTTATTTCGATTTGCTGAAGGAGTTGCTCTCGCTGGATTTCCAGCAATCGCAATGACCTATTTAAGTGAAGAAATTTCCCCTAGAAGCATAGGTAGTGTGATGGGAGTATATATCGCTGGTTCAGCAATTGGAGGCTTTGCTGGAAGAATGATCACAAGTGTATTTACTGATTTCTTTTATTGGCATACTGCCATTTTAGTTTTAGGTCTTTTTAGTTTAATTTGTGCCATTTTATTTATACTCTTGTTACCAAAGTCAAAAAACTTTGCAAAATCCACTGTATCCTTTACGAATTGGATCGTTGGGAATAGAAATGCATTAAAAAATCCTGGCTTACTTTTTCTATTTGGAATGGGTTTTTTATTTTTAGGATCTTACGCATCATTGTTTAACTATATTGGTTTTCCATTATCAGAAGAACCCTTTAGTTTATCTCAAACTGTAATTGGTGCCCTATTTATTTTACAGTTAATCGGTACTTGGAGTTCTATTTTCTTTGGTAAATTAACCGCTTCACACTCTAGAGCAAAATTAATGAGTTATGCAATCATTTTACTTATTATAGGTGTTATATTAACTCTCTCACAAAACTTATTTATTGTTCTCATTGGAGTTGTTCTTTTTGTTTGTGGTTTTTTTGCCGGACATAGTTTAGCAAGCGGATGGGTTAGTTCGATTTCATCTGTTAAATCTAAAGCTTATGCTTCATCACTATACTTATTTTTCTATTATTTAGGTTCTAGTATCGTTGGATGGTCAGGAGGATTATTTTTAGCTAGTTTTGATTGGACAGGTGTGGTATGTATGATTTTGGGGATCTCATTACTTCTTATTTTCTTATTAATACAAATAACAAGATCTCTTAAAAAAGTAACTGCAAAAGCAGAGACATTTTACAAACATGTATATAAATAACCCTGTTTTAACTACTGAAATAATTACCATTGAGTATTAGGTCTGTGAAGATTATGATTTTTACAAGAAAGGCAAATGTTTTCAAGAAGTTTTCAAATTTATTAGCAAAAACATTTTATCTTTTACAGTAACTATCAATTTGATACAACAACTAGGAGATTAAAACAAAATGGAGATCCCAAATAATGCTACATTAAATGAATTAAAATTTACAATGATGAAATACAAATTTGCTTTAGATGAAATAAATACAAAGCTAACTATACTAAATGAAGAATTTCAAATACTACATGATCATAATCCAATCGAACATTTAAAATCACGTCTAAAACAACCAAAAAGCATATTTAATAAGTTGAAAAGAAAAGGTCTAGAGCCCACCATTGAAAATGCTGAAGCCCATTTAAATGACATAGCTGGCATAAGAATTACGTGCTCATTTATTACAGACATCTATAGAATTTATGAAATGCTAAAAAATCAAGATGATCTAACGATTTTAAAAGAAAAGGATTATATCGCGAACCCTAAACCAAACGGTTATAAAAGCTTACATCTCATTGTTGAAGTGCCAATATTTCTAACAGATCGTACTGAGAGAGTGAAGGTTGAAATTCAAATACGGACAATTGCCATGGATTTCTGGGCAAGCTTAGAACATAAAATATACTATAAATTTGATAAAGAAGTACCTGATATTTTAGCTAATGAATTAAAATCAGCTGCTGAAACGATACACTTCTTAGATGACAAGATGAAAAATATTAAAGAAGATATGGATTACTTCAAAAAAATCGAAATGAAAATATAAAAAGGAAAAAAGATGGTGTTGAAAAGCTAAGCTTTAGAAACACCATCTTTTTTTACAAAATGAAGATTTGAGGCATCTTAAAGGTAATTTTTATTACTTTTCAGATGCCTCCTATTTTTCATTATTCAACAATATTTAAAATAGTTACCTTTTCACGAGACATGGATTCAATACTTCTTCTTATTCCTTGTGTCCCCATTCCTGATGACTTCACGCCAATAAATGGAAAATGATCAGGTCCACGTTCTGTACGACCATTTATTTGAACTGAACCTACCTCAAGCTGAGAACCGATAATATATGCCTTATTAATATCTTTTGTAAAGATACTAGCTTGTAAACCAAACTCAGATTCATTCGCTAATTGTATTGCTTCTTCATCCTCAGATACTCGAATAATTGGTAATACTGGACCAAATGGTTCTTCCCAAGCAATTCTCATTTCTGGAGTTACATGATCGAGAAGCGTTGGATGAAGTAAATTACCTTCACGTTTATTACCTGTAATTAGTGTAGCACCTTTTTCAAGTGCATCATCGATGAGCCCTTGTACGTAATCAGCTGATTTATCATCGATTAATGGAACTATCGTTTTATTTTCTTCTGGTGAACCAATGGTTAATTCCTCGACTTCTGGCTTTAACAATGATACAAATTCATCTGCTACATCGTTATGAATTAAAACACGCTTAATAGCCGTACAACGTTGTCCTGAGTATGAAAAAGCACCAGAAACCGTTTGTTTAACTGCATAAGGGATATCTGCATCTTCGCGAACAATGGCAGGGTCTTTTCCTCCTAATTCCATAACAAGAGGAACCATTTTAGCTTTTTCGGCAATATGTTTACCTGTACCGCTACCTCCAGTAAATGAAATCATATGAATACCCGGATGTTCTACAAGATAATCTCCGATTACAGAACCACGTCCTGTTACTAAGCTTAAAATACCTTTTGGTAAGTCGGCTTTATGCAAAGCTTCGATCATTTTAATTCCGCTAATGGCGCCTTGTGTTGCAGGTTTAAATACGACCGCATTTCCTGCCATTAAGGCTGGTGCAATTTTTGCTGCTGATAAGTTAACTGGATAGTTAAACGGTGCAATAGCAAGTACTACACCAAGCGGTACGCGATGAATCGTTGCAATTTTATTTCGATTTCCACCAACAAAATTCTCTCCTAAAATACTTTCACCTTGCATATGAACGGCTTCTTCAATTGTATATTGAATAAAATCCGCAGTACGTTCAACTTCTTTAATTGCATCATTATATGGTTTACCAACCTCTTGCATAATAGCAGTAGCAATCTCTTCTTTAGCCTTTAATAGCTCATCAATCCATTTATATAAATACGACGCACGATTACGAACTGTTAATTTAGCCCACTCTTTTTGTGCTTGATTTGCTCCTACGATTGCTTCATTTACTTCTGACTGAGTTATTGCTTGCAATTTACCTATTTCTTTTTTCGAATAAGGAGAAGAAATAGTAATCGTTTCATTTGATTCACTATTCACCCATTCTCCATTCAAATAAAAAGGATATGTACGATTCATGATGTTCCTCCAAATACTTTACTAAAAATACTATTTTGTTTAATATTTTTACACTTACTAACAAAATGCACTTATAAAAATACTATATAAAAATAGTATTCCGCTGATTATATCATTTTTTTTATTCTTTTCAAAAGTCTTTATTATTTTTAAATTATCTTAAAATAATAAATAATCACTAATCTTTTAATATATGAACGACTTGATCAATTGCTTTTTGGAGTTTTTGACTATTCCTCGTATACATCTTTTTAGCTTGTTCATTATCCGTACTTAAAGCAAACAATTCTAAATCAGCCTGACATTTTTTCATGGTTGCATATAATAAAGGTCTTTCTTGTGGCGAGGGAACCTTTATTTTATCATCAAATAAATCGACTGTTACCTCCCCATAAGAATTAACTTGCCCCAAAAAAACATTGTCAATTGTTACACCTAACTTATCCAATTCAGTTTTTAACCAATGACGACTTCTCCCTAAAGTTGCTAGTGGTTCATCCAAAATCTTCCCATCCATTATAACGGTTTGTGGCTCTTTTTCATTAGCAACCTTCATATGTAAGTCTTTTGCAGTGATTGGTCTGTATTCTTTTTTCAACATGACACTTAAATCTCCGGCTGCCTCTAAAGCGGCATATTCTACTTCGCCTATATCAAAAACGTCTTTGTTCCTTAGCATTTCAGAAAACTCATCAATGGTCATTTTTTCTTTCTTTAAATTATCTTCCAAAATCTTTCCGTCTTTTATGAAAACCGTTCCTTTTCCATCTACTAAATCTCTAAACTTTTTACTTTTTAATGATATTAGTCCAGCTATAAATGGGATTGCCGCTGTCACGACCATAGCTAAAATACCTAAAGGGATGCTTTGGTCAAGTCCGGTTACGACTTCTGCCCCAATATTTCCTATCGTTATGCCTGTTACATACTCAAAAAAGGAAAGTTGTGTTATTTGTTTCTTCCCTAATATCTTGGTAATAATCAACAACACTACTAGAAACAATATAGCCCTAAATACGACATCTAACCAATCGGGCACTATAATCACCCTCCTTACGGTTTAAAACCCTTTATATTGAATTTCTTCACGTTCCAATTCGCCTACTCGATTTTTAATATCTTCTACTACTTCCGTAACAGTTAACATACTTTCATGTAAATCTCTTGCCGCTTGTTCATCTTGCGTTTTTATAGCTAAACTAGAAAGTGAAGCAATAATTCCATTTAGGTTCGCTAAACATTGTTTCACATCAGATGCTATGGTCATGTTACCAACTCCTTATAGACATATTCTCGATGTTTCTCACATCTCAATTGATACCGCATGCGCAATACATGGAATTGTTTCATTTTGTTGAAATGATAACGGAGATAATAAAGCACCCGTTGCGGCAACTAAGATCTTATTAAGTTCTCCTTTTCTCATTTGATTTAGTAAATGGCCATAAACAACTGTTGCAGAACATCCTGCTCCACTAGCGCCCGCTAATACAGGTTGATCATCACGATAAATCATCATGCCACAATCCTTAAAACTATTATCAAATATTGGTGTACCATGTTTTTTGAATAATTCTAAAGCAATTTCATGTCCAATTTGGCCGAGATCTCCCGTGACGATTAAATCATAATAACTCGGGTCAACATTTCTTTCATGTAAATGGGCTTCAATTGTATCGACTGCTGCTGGTGCCATCGCTCCACCCATATTTAAAGGATCCGTCATTCCCATATCTACCACTTTTCCTATTGTTGCAGATGTTACTTTTGGTCCTTCACCATCATTACTTAAAACAGCTACTCCTGCTCCCGTAACAGTCCATTGTGCAGTTGGAGGTTTTTGTGCTCCATAATCATTTGGATATCGAAACTGCTTTTCAACTGCCGTATTATGACTAGAAGCCCCCGTTAAAATATATTTTGCTCCATTCGTATTTACGATATATGAACCTAATGCGAGACCTTCCATAGAGGTTGAACAAGCTCCAAATAAGCCGAAATACGGAAATCCAAAAGTTCTACATGCAAAGCTTGTTGGTGTGATTTGATTGATTAAATCTCCTCCAAGAAAAAATTCAATTTGTTCCTTCTGAAGACTTGCTTTTTCCATAGCTTTTTGACAAGCTTCCTCTAATAAAACTCGATGTGCTTTTTCATATGAATCTTGCTGTAACCACAAATCGGAATGAAGCAAATCAAAATCATCAGCTAATAAACCTTCTCCTTCAAACGGGCCTCCTACAGTACCAGTTGAGATAATAACGGGTTTATTTTCAAAAACCCACGTTCTATAACCCTTCTGCATGAAAACTTCACCTCACTTCATTATCAAATACTTTAATAAGGCCACTATAAAAGCGGAAAATACACCAAACAAGACAACAGACCCAGCTAATTTAAAAAGGTTGCCTCCAACACCTAATACAAAACCTTCTTTACGATGCTCAATAGCTGCTGATATTACAGCATTACCAAATCCTGTCACCGGCACAGCCGTACCAGCTCCACCAAATTGAGCAAGTCGATCATACACACCAAAGCCTGTTAGCAACATAGAAAGGAAAACCATTGACCCTACTGTGGGATTTCCAGCAGTCTGTTCTGTGAAATTAAAATAATACATATAAAACAATTCAAATCCTTGTCCTATTAAACAAATGAACCCACCCATTAAAAATGCTCGTAAACAGTTTTTTAAAATAGGTCTCTTAATTTCAATTTGTTTTTGGAGTATTTGATACTCTTGCTGTACTGGTGTTAAATTTTTCTTCTTACTATTGGACAATTCCTTCACACTCCAATATGTTGTACATTCAATATAGTATTTCGAAAAAGGTGTATTCATCCTAACACCTATAATCTTTTTTATTAAAGTCAGTTTAAATAACCAAACATCAGTATTTTCAAAAAGGAATAAAGGAAATAGGCTGGTAGCAATAACCAACCTATTTCCTCAAACTTTTTATTGTCTATATTGAGGCTCTTCTTCTTCCATTTGTTGAACACGTGGACTAAGCGTATCAACAATCGCTTGAGTTTGTTGTGCCGCATTTTGATAAAGTTGTTTTGCTTGTTGGTTATCGGTACTTAAAGCAAAAGTTTCAAAACTAGCCTGAGCACTTTTTAATTCAGCAAGTGTAGTCTTTACGTTATTAATAACGGTCATAAATGACGCCTCCTTCAAATGTTAACTACTCTGTTAGTATGAATGCTTTTACTTTAATTTATAATTACCATTTTTAGTTATAAATAAGGGGGTTCTTACAAATGAAGTGTCTACATAATAGCAGAAAGATTGAAGTTTGCTTAAAAAAAGCCATAATTAAAAAGCTGTGTCAAAAAAGGTGAATGCCTTTTTGACACAGCTTGCTTTGAATGAACGTATTTATTTTTCTGTTTCTTTAACAGTCTTACCATTACCTGTTGGATAAAAATATTTTGTTCTATCGATTTTTTTCAGACCGTCAGGCGTATAGAATCGTAATAAATCTCCATACATTACCTGGTCAGATAAATCTAACTCTTTTTGAACCTTGTCTTTTGCTGCTTTTATTTCATCATTTGATTCAATCGTCATTCCGGTAGCTGAATCATAGTACAAACCATTTATACTTGTATATTTCTCTGAAATAAAGTCTCCATTTCGAAAAGCCACTACGCCATCATGATTTTTGGAAAATAAATCTGTACCAAATTGGATATAAGATTTACTATCAATACCAACAAGATGAAGCAGTGTAGGTAACACGTCAATCTCTCCACCATAAGTATGATTAATACCACCTACTACACCAGGAACATGAATCATCAACGGAACTCTTTGAAGTTGTGCATTTTCGTATGGGGTAATTTCTTTATCAATGATTTCTTCCATAGCAGCATTATGATTTTCAGAAATTCCATAATGATCCCCATAAATAAGAACAATGGAATTATCGTATAGTCCATTTTGTTTTAATTGTGTAAAAAATTGTTGTAACGCTTCATCTAAATAATGAGCCGTTTGAAAATAACGATCGACTACACCGTCACCTGTTTCAGCTTTTGGAAAATCAATATCCTCCTCATCTAATACGAAAGGAAAATGATTCGTTAATGTCATTAAATGCGCATAGAAAGGCTGTGGTAAACTTTTCAACATTGGAATGGATTCCTCAAAAAACGGTTTGTCTTTAAGTCCGTAATTTATAGCATTACCTTCAGACATATCGTAATAGCTAGCATCAAAAAACTTATCTACACCAAAGCTTTTGTATATTTCATCACGATTCCAAAACGTTTTATAGTCACCGTGTAAAACAGCACTTGTATAATTTCCTTTTTGATTTAAGATTGCTTGAGCTGATTGATACGTATTTAATCCTTTTAAGGAATAAGCAGATCCTTGCGGTAATCCATATAAGGATGTATCTAACATCAATTCAGCATCAGAAGTCTTTCCTTGTCCAGTCTGATGAAAGAAATTATCAAAATACGTTACTTGCTTACCATTTACTAGACTATTTAAAAATGGTGTAACTTCTTGACCATTTAATTTATAGTTTATTAAAAATGATTGAAAGGATTCTAAATGAATTTTGATAATGTTCATACCTTTTGCTTTTCCAAACATTTCTTTATTTGGTTCAGCATAATGTTCATCTGTATATTCTTTCACCTTATCTGTATCAGGAGCACTAGCAAGTGCACGTTGGCCTGACGATTTAACTGCTTGAATACCATCATAAACACTATAGTTATAAACACCTAAGTATTTAACGATATACGTACGATCAAATGTTCTTGAAAGTAACTGTGGTCGATCAACTTCTGCAAGACCAATATTTATCATAAGAACAATAACACCTAGAATGAATATAAAACCTGATTTTTTACGCGATACTCTTTCATTTGACCAAGATTTGAAGCTCCATTTAAGAACTCCCATAAGAAAGATAAAGTCAACCCAATAAAAGATATCATGCCAATGCATACTTCCTGTAATACTTCCACCCATATTGCCAAGATTAGATGTTTGAAAGATAGTTGGCCATGTAAAGAAATCATTGAAAAAACGATAATACAAAATATTTGTATATAAGAATAAGCTTAATACAAAATAAGCAATCATTATATATATTCCAGTACGCTTAGAGCGACTTATCAATAATATTAAACCAAAAACGATAATAGCTGAACTAATAGGATTCATCATTAATAAAAACGATTGTAGTGCATTTTTAATGCCAAGGTTAAATTCAACTTGATATGAAATATATGTTTTGACCGTAAATAGAATGATTGTAAGCCAAAAGAATATCATTTTCTTTGATAGCTTATGAGTCATACTGTAAAGCGCCCCCTCTTAACAAAACAGTTGCAAATGAAACTGTGCATTACTTGACCTTATCCTTGCACTTTAATGTCTTAAAGGATTAGATAAAGTTCATGGTATCATTTTACTCTCGTATGATTTGGTTGGCAAATATTTATGTTAAAATTCTAAATTATAATAATTTTTTACTAGAAAAAAACCATAATATATAAACTGAGATGGATGTATTCAATTATACTTTTTGTAGAACGCGATCATGAGATTGTGTAATTTCCTCCAATGAAAAGACTCTGCCATATTCATCCTTATATGCTATATGCTTTTGCTCAAACTTTGTTGGGCTATTAATACCCGCTGCAGCAGCTAAATTATATAAGCCTTCTCTAAGAGAAACAACATAATTACATACTCGGTAATGCTTTTCTTCTATATCTAAACCATTTTGCAGCTTACGATCAGTAGTAGCAACACCAACCGGGCATTCATTTGTATGACATTTCCCCGCCATAATACATCCCACACTAAACATAAATCCTCTTGCAATATTTACTAAATCAGCTCCCATAGCTAAAGCAATAGCTATTCTATCAGGTGTAATTAATTTTCCAGAAGCAATGATTTTTACCCGATCTCGAATGCCATACTGTTTAAGCATACTATCTAAAATAGGTAAAGCTGCATGTAGAGGCAATCCAACAGCATCTGCTAATTCTTGAACAGTTGCGCCCGTACCTCCTTCTCCTCCGTCAACTGTAATAAAATCTGGACCTGTTCCGCTTACTTTCATATAGTTAATCATATTTTCCAATGCTTCCATATCACCAACTACTATTTTTATCCCTATTGGTTTACCACCAACAGTTCTTAATTTTTCTATAAACTCAAATAATGATGGAACGTCGCTGAATTCTGGAAAACGATTTGGACTATCTATTGTTTTTCCAACTGCAACTAAACGAATGGCTGCAATTTCCTCCGTAACCTTTTCTGCCTCAACATGGCCTCCTCTTGCTTTAGCACCTTGTGCTAACTTAATTTCAAAAGCTTTTATTTGTTCTATTTGACTTTTCTTTTGAAATTCTTCCCATGAAAATTCTCCATTTAATTTTCGAACCCCAAAAAATCCAGGTCCTATTTGCATAATAATATCGGCTTTACCTTGTAAATGATAGGGCGAGATGCCTCCTTCACCTGTGTTCATCCACGTTCCTCCAGCTAAATGTAAACCTTTAGAAAGAGCTGAAATCGCATGATCACCAAGTGCTCCAAAGCTCATACCTGATTGTCCAATCAACCCCTTTGTTACGAAAGGTGTTTTGCATGTATACTCACCTATTACAATTGCATCATTATCCTTCAAATAATAAGGATCTATGACTTTTTCTTCTTGATGCTCCTTACGTAAAAATAGACCTTCATTATCAATTTTATAAATGCGTGTGTTGATTTTTTGTGATTGATCTACAGCCATTTCTTCCTTTAATTTAGGAAAAAGGGTATTTTTTATATAGAAACCGCTCTCATTGAAATTTCTTAGAGAACCAAATCCAACAAGTCGTTCTTTGTACTTTCCCGCCTTTACAACATCTTGATAATCCTTTCTAGAAAAAGGCTTTCCATCCGTATCATTATTAATTAAATACTGTCTAATCTCTGGACCAATTTGTTCAGTAGAATATCTAATTTTACCGAGAACAGGAAAATTTCTTAATATAGAATGCTGTTTTTGATTATGATCACGTATGTACAAATAAATAAAAATAAAAATAGGCATTAAAAAGAAAAAAGCAATAAAAATCCATAAAGCAATAACTAAATAATCAGTAAAACCCATATAAATCCCTCCAAACACTGCTGTTATTTTTCGCAAATGGCAAATATTACTATTTTCCATAAAATAGTTTTCCAACAAAATAATACCCTTTTTTAAAATCATACAAACATTTTAGTCGCATTGCTACGGCTTTTCTTTATATATATTATAAATGTTATAATAGTTCGAAATTTCTTCATTTTTTAACAAAATCTTAACTAGTCTATCGTGCGATACATCGTTATAATTATTTTATTAAGAAAATAATTATAATTTTAGATAGCTGTTTTCGAATAATTTGTTGCTGAATAATCATATAGGCTGTGTTGCATTCCACGCTTCGGGATACTCGCTTTCCTCTTGGCGGGCGGTACTCCTGGAGAAGTCTCGCACCTTATGTTCCAATCGACCTTTTGACGCTGATTTTATTCACCGAACATATCCATAACAACGTAAATGATTGACTGAGGCCATTTTCCTTTAAGTATCACGGAAAGTTTCTATCTACTAAGAAAAGCATCCTATCAAAACTAAAAAAGGAGAAATAAATGAAACTATCATTTAGTAATATCAAGACAAAATGTAAAATAGATAAATTGCTACAATACATTTTGAATACAGCTTTAATAGTACTAGCCATTACTTTATCCGTATTACTTTTCAAAGAGCTCTTTCTATTTATTCAACATGCATTTTTTAGCGAAGTTATCGAAGGGCAATACGCCTTATTTGAACGCATACTTACATTTTTTCTTTATTTTGAATTTATAGCGATGATCGTTAAATATTTCCAAGAGGAATACCATTTCCCTATTCGTTATTTCCTTTATATTGGAATCACTGCCATGATTCGTCTTGTCATCGTAGAGCATTATGATCCCTTTGATACACTACTATATACTTGTGCGATTTTAGTATTAATTATCAGTTATTTTATTTTCAACTCAGCTATGATTATGAAAAAGAAAAGTAAACTATAAAATTAAGCATATATAATACTAAGAAACTTATTACATAAGAAAAGGGGCCTGTGAGCAGTGATAAAATATCACTTTTCACATGCCCCAAAGCTTTATAGGGTTTACCTTAGTATGTGTATGTTGTTACTTACAAAAATAAACTGATTTTGCACACTTTTTCTAATAGATGTAATATTAGTATGGTTTAAAACTTACAAGAACCTTCTGAGCATCCATCATTATTACTGTTATTGTTAGTACCTAATACTTGAATTGGTTTTTGCTCACTTTCTTCTTCCCATACCTTTTCTAGCACTTGTAAAAACACTTCACTTGTTTGAGCTCCTGAAACGGCATATTTTTGATTAAACACAAAAAATGGTACACCTTGGACGCCAATACTTCTTGCTTCATTTTGATTGTTCTGAACCTCTTCACTATATGTGCCTTCTTCAAGAATTTTCAAAGACTCTTGTTCATCTAAGCCTATTTCAGCTGCTAGTTTAACAAGTACATGATAATCACTAATATTTAAGGAATCTGTAAAATAAGCATGCAGTATTCTTTCAATCATTTCATACATTTTCCCATGTTTATTTGCATAATGACTTAATCGATGAGCAGCAAAAGTATTTGTAAGAATCATAGTATCAAAATGATAATCTAAGCCTAATTCCTTTGCCTGAGCAGCAATTTGTTTCGTGAATCCTTTCGCTTGCTCATAAGAAACGCCTTGTTTTTCAGATAGAACAGTATAAATATCTTTATCGATTTCTTTTGGTGAATAGGGATCAAGCTGATAGCTTTTAAATGAAACCGTTACTTTATCCTTATGATTAAATGATTGTAATGCAGATTCAAAACGACGCTTTCCCATGTAACAAAACGGACATGCAAAATCCGACCATATTTCAACGTTCATATTTCCCCCTCCAATTTATAGGTATTATATGACATTATATATGGTCGTTTATGCATTTACAAAAAAATTGATTAGGAAGTTCATTAATCGTTTATGTTTTACACTAGTTGTATTTCTCATAAACTTGACTATCAATTAATTGCAACTGGTATTGTTTGATTAATTGAACTAAAAGTTCGCTATAAATTTTTTCTCCTTTTTCATTCTCTGCAGTACTATAATTTGCATTATGTAATGACATAGCCTGCTCTAAATACGTTTTTGATTCAAATAAACCATGTTTTTTATACCTTGGATTATCCATTAAAAAAACACCATGGTCATTAATTGAATCTGTTATAGAATCATATACTCTAAACTCTGCTTTGATTTCTTTATCATAAAATTCATTCGTATTTAGACTTGCTGTTTCACCATTCCAATTATGTCCTTTTATCCCGAAAAGATTTTTATATTCGACTGCAAGCTTAGAGCGTCCCCAATCTGATTCGAGTATAGCTTGAGCAATAGTAATGGAAGGTAGAATTCCTGTTTTCTCAAAGTTTGTTTTGGCGGCATTCTCAATACTGGCAATAAACTTTTTGTGAATACTATCTTCTGACATTCTACTAGTAAAAACGCCTTTTTTATCAAAATACGTTTTATATAACTCTACTGTTTTTAACTGTTTATTTGAAAAATGAAGTGAATTTGTCACATCATCTAGTGATTTAACAATATATTTATCGTCTTGTTTTTCAATGAAAAGATTCACAGTCTTTTCGATGCTATCAGTTGATACATCCATTAAGTCATGTTCTGCTGCTATAACTGAAGCGACATTTTTCCAATTTACTTGAGCTTTTCCTTTGCTTTTTTCATCTACGGTAGTTGAAATGTACTTCATTGTTTCTATTGAAATATTGATCTTATTCTCATTTTCAAAAATATTCCATGCAACGATTAGTACTAATATGATAGTAATTGGCCATATTATTTTATACTTTTTCATGTTCTCACTCCCTATCAGACTACAATTCATATTTTCTTTTTTGTGAGAATATGATTCTTTTATTATATATTTGCTTAAAATTTTTATAATACATCAAAATCTATTGTATATTCTTCCACTCCGGGAGGTAGTTTATATTATTCTTTACTTACATTAGATAGATAGCTATACCAATAATGAATTAACCATATATCGCTTCATTAATCATATCTCCTATTTTTTAAGATTTTCTTAAGGTTATTTTATAATTTCCTTAACTTGTAGAATTTCTGCTACAACCCTATAGTACCGAGTTTTTGTTACAATAGTTTAACAAACATATAAAAATCCTTTTCCTTATAAATTTCATGAGTGATCCATCTGTAAAATGAGCGTATGTTACAGATGGATTCCCATTCAAAATATGTGCTTAAAATAATAGTCATATGTTTTTCATCATCAGCAATTAAAATATTCAATATGTTACATCCCTTTGATCCTTGTATCTTAAATATAAAAAATAAATATCACAGCAATGTTACATAGCGTTTAGTATATTTAGATTACTATCTCCTTATACATTGATTATCATGCTTTAGAAAGACTTTAATAATTTTGCTTCTCCCCAATCTCAATTCATTTAGAATAAATGTAAGCAAAAAGCAATCCATTCAACAAAGAATAGATTGCTTTTTGCTTAGTGTTCTATATGAAATTTTGTTGTTTTAGATAGTGGTTCATTAATTTCAAATATTTTGCCACGTAAATTTGTAATACCAAACGATTCTAGACGAGCTGTGTGCTCTTTCAAATATGCCTTGGCACTTTCTTGATCTGTAAATAAATAAATGCCTCCCGCTTCTTTTGTGTCGGAATTTTCAGTCCATATTTTCCAGATTAAACCTGGTGCTTTAGCTAAATGTTTAGATAGTTCAGCATAAGCCTCAGTCATTTCTTGACCAAAAGGTCCTTCTACTGGAAAATCAATTTGTAATATAATTTGTGACATATATGATTTCCCCCTATTCATGATGCTATAATATCATTGTACAATATTGACAACTTTAATTATATTTTGAAGACTTAAGATTAAGTCTCACATCTATTTGAGAAGTTTATTAAATACCGTATTTAATGAAGGAGCACAAAATGGAAAAGACAGCAATTTTACTAGTTAATTTGGGAACACCCGATACACCTGAGCCTGCATCTGTAAAATCTTATTTAAAAGAATTTTTAAGTGATCCACGAGTAATCGACCTACCTAGAATACAATGGTTACCCATTCTTCACGGAATTATATTACGAGTTAGACCTAAAAAGTCCGCGAAGTTGTATCAATCTATATGGACGGAACAAGGGTCACCTCTTTTATTGAATAGCCAAAAACAACAAGATGCACTTCAAAAAAGATTTAATTCTAAAAATATTCATGTTGGCTTAGCTATGACTTACGGCAATCCATCTATTGCATCTGAAGTAGAAAGACTTCATAAAATGGGAATCAAAAAATTAATCGTTTTACCATTATTCCCTCAGTATTCTTCTACTACTACTGCATCTGTTTGGGATCGTGTTGTTTGTTCTTTAAGTAAATCGAGAGATATACCAGAACTAATATTTGTTCGTGATTATCCAGATCATCCATTTTTTGTGAAGTTTTTAACAAATCGTATTCAAACTAGCATTGATATACAAGGTAATCCTGATTGTCTAGTCTTGTCTTATCACGGGATTCCACTTAGATACGCAGAAACAGGAGATGATTATCCTTCAAGATGTAGAAAAACAACAGATGCGATACAACAGCATTTTCCAAATTTACATATAATAGAAAGCTTTCAATCAAAATTCGGTAAAGAGCCCTGGGTTGAGCCTTCAACAAGCGACACATTAATACAGCTAGCGAAAGAAGGGTATAGGAACATCATGATTATGGCACCTTCCTTTACAGCAGATTGTCTTGAAACGTTAGAAGAATTAGAAGTAGAGAATAAAGAGTTATTTTTAGATGCTGGTGGACAATCTTATCATTATATACCAGCCGCTAATGATGATCCGTTATTTATCGATGCACTAGAAGATATTGCGATGTCATACGTATAAATGGACAACTGCTAAATTATCCAGCCAATTCATACATGGTTATATAAAAAGGTTTCTAAAAATGTTGTTTTTTAAAAAAATTCGGTGAAAAAATATACTGTAAAAGGTCGATCGGAGCGTGAGGTGAGACCAAACGAGTACCAAGGAAAGCGACCTTCCTGGAAAAGAATTCAACACAACCCAATATTCGCAACTTATTCATATGCAACAAAGTAAACGAAAACAACATAATAAAAAGAGTCTATATAGCAGTTTGTTACACTATTTAGACTCTTTTTTAACGATTAATTATCATTAGTAATCCCATTTAAAATCATATCGACAAAAATATCGGTTATTGACTCTTCAGACATTCTACCATCTGGCTTAAACCAATAATACGTCCAATTAGCAATACCTAGTATTCCAAATGTCAACATTTCTGCATCAAGGCTTTCTTTAAATTCACCATTATTGATTCCTTGATTTATGAGAGTTTGATAGTTTTTACGGAATTGGTTTCTTTTTACTTTTATTTCTTTTAACTGAGAGTCCTCAATATTTCTCATATCACGAAAGAAAATACGAGCACTTCCTCTTTCATTTTTGATACTTTTAATCTCTATAAGGACGAGCTGATAAAGTTTTTCCTTACTATCCAAGGATGGATTATCTAACACAACTTGCTGTTGTTCAAGTTGTGTTTCTATATAAGACATGCAAATATCACCTAAGATTTCTTGCTTACTATTATAATAGTAATAGAAGGCACCTTTAGTGACACCAATTTGTTTTGTAATATCTTGAATGGATGTTTCTTTATATCCTTTTTCACCAAATAGATCGATACATGCCTCTAATATTTTGTCTTTCATACGTTATTCCTCACATTTGGATCAATTTTCCTCTTATTATATCATATTAAAGAAAAATATTTTCTTTGATTACATCGCTGTCATACCACCATCTACAGATAAAATTGTACCGGTAACATAATCAGAAGCAGCAGATGCTAAAAAGAGCGCAGCTCCTTTTAAGTCATTCTCGTTGCCAAATCTTTTTAAAGCTGTTCCTTCAAGAATTTTATCTCCACCTTTTTGTATCAACACCTTTGACATCTTTGAAGGGAAGAACCCAGGAGCAATAGCATTTACATTGACACCCCGTGGACCCCACTTCACTGCTAAGTCTTTTGTAAATGCAACAACAGCACCTTTACTTGCTGTATATCCAATTGTATCCATTAATTTAGGATCAGAGCCTTTTATACCTGCTACAGAAGCAATATTAATTATTTTTCCAGATTGCTGTTCAAGCATGACATTTCCAACAGCTTTCGACATTAAAAATGTTCCAGTAGCATTTACATTCATGACTTTTTCCCAAGCTACTAATGGCATTTCCTCAGCTGGCGCTCCCCATGAAGCTCCACTATTGTTTACCAATATATCAATTCTACCAAAGTGTTCTAATGTTTTGTTTACAACCTCTTTTACATCAACTGGTTCTGTTACATCACATTTTAATGCTAAAGCTTCAATTCCTCGATCATTTAATTCCTTAGCAACTTCCATACAAGCTTCCATAGATCTGGAACAAAGAACAACCTTCGCCCCGGCTTCCCCTAACCCTTCAGCAATTTGTTGCCCTAATCCACGACCGCCACCGGTAATAATAGCTACTTTATCTGTTAAATCAAATAACTGCTTCACATTCATTTGAATTCCTCCATTTATTGATATTTTTGTAGTTCATATTTTGCAACCGCTCGGCGATGAACTTCATCTGGCCCATCTGCTAAACGTAAAGTTCGTACATTGGCCCAGCTTGATGCTAAAGAATAATCATCACTTACTCCAGCTGCACCTAGCGCTTGTATAGCACGATCGATAATTTTTAATGCCATTGATGGTGCTACTACTTTGATCATAGCAATTTCCGATTTCGCATGCTTGTTACCAACAGTATCCATCATATAAGCTGCTTTAAGAGTTAATAGTCTAGCTTGTTCGATTTCGATTCGTGCATCTGCTATCCATTCTTGAATAACGCCTTGCTGCGATAATTTTTTCCCGAAAGCTGTTCGATCTTGGACTCTAGTACAAAGATCCTTTAATGCTCTTTCTGCAGCACCAATAGCTCTCATACAATGATGAATACGCCCAGGTCCTAGTCTTCCTTGTGCAATAGCAAAACCTTTGCCTTCACCCCAGATGATATTTGAAGCCGGTACTCTAACATTTTTATATTCTATTTCTGCATGTCCATGTGGAGCATGATCATAACCAAATACAGGTAATGCTCTTTTAATGGTTACACCAGATGTATCCAAAGGCACCAAGATCATAGATTGTTGTTCATATTTATTAGCATTTGGATCATTTTTCCCCATTACAATAGCAATTTTACAACGAGGATCATTTCCACCTGAAGACCACCATTTAGTACCGTTAATCACATATTCATCTCCTTCACGGACGATACTCGTTTGTATGTTTGTAGCATCTGATGAAGCAACATCAGGTTCGGTCATTGAGAAACATGATCGAATTTCACCATTTAATAGTGGTTTTAACCATTGCTCTTTTTGTTCTCTTGTACCGTAGCGAACGATTACTTCCATATTTCCTGTATCTGGAGCATTACAATTAAATACCTCTGGAGCAATGATGGATTGTCCCATTATTTCACATAGTGGTGCGTACTCTACATTAGTTAAGCCCGCTCCATATTCACTTTCTGGTAAAAATAAATTCCATAGACCAGCATCTTTTGCTTTTTGTTTCAGTTCTTCCATAATTGGAGGAACACTAGCAAAGCGATTGGCTGGATCAATTTGCTCTTCATACACTTTTTCATTTGGAAAAATATATTGTTCCATAAAAGTATTGAGCTTAGCTTGAAGTTCCTTCACTTTATCAGAATAATCAAAATTCATTATTTGTACATCCCCTTGTATTTGTTATTATCAAAAACTATAGTAACCTTACCCATAAAATAATTTATTCTGCAATAATACTTTTTTCTTTTGATAAAGAAGCGACAATTGGTAATACTCCCTTATTCACAACATGTTTTATTTCTTGATCAAAATGAAGATGCTCTAACATTCTACCAACTCGACTTGATTTTACGATCATTTCCGCCTTATCAGACGTATTTTGAAAGAAAAGTAGAGCAGCACGTGCTGAGTCTGAAAGCTCGAATTTTAATGGATTATTTTGAATGAGACAATCTAAAAAATAGCCTGCCCCATAAAAATCTTCGATGCAAAAATGATTAGAGGAACCTGAGCACACAATGACAATCGTTTCATCTATGTGTGTTTTGTGAATATGGTCTGCTATTGCTTTCCCGTTTAAAAGCGAACAGATATACACTTTTTTAGCTGAGGAACAGTTATTAATAGCAACCGTTCCATTTGTTGTAGAAAGAATCATAGTTTTATCTTCTAATAAATCAACCAATTGTAATGGATTTGGATCTAGAAATCCTTCAATTGTTGTACCTTCATATTCTCCAACAAGTAAAAAACTACTCAAATCTCTTCCTTTAGCCTTTTGTTTCGCATCTCTTTCATTTAATACTGGGATTACTTCTTTCGCACCATAATACAGTGCTGTTACAATCGTTGATGTGGCAAGTAACACATCAAACACAACAGCAATCTTATTATCTTCCATCTTTTTTTGATCAATTTCTTCTTTTTTTAGGAGAAGATGTACTTTTGTCATAAAATTCTCCCTTCACGATATCTTAAAATGGCTTGACTGAAATATCATTTGCATGTTGAATGATACTATTAATTGTTACGTCTAACTTTGAAAATCTCGGATCATTCGTTTGACCTTTTTTATAACGATAATAGATTTGCTGACAAATCACTGCTAGTTTAAAATAGGCAAAAGTTAAATAATAATGAACCTGACTTACATCACGACCACTTTTTAGACTATATTTGTGAATAAATTCATCTCTTGTAAAAAAACCATTCATAGTAGTTACAGAAGGTTTACCTAATCCGTATTTGATTAAATCCGGATCATCACTTTCCGTCCAATAACTTAAGGCAGCACCTAAATCTGCTAGTGGATCACCAACAGTAGACATTTCCCAATCAAATAAACCTATCATTTCACTTAAATCTTCAGAAAACATCGCATTATTTAATTTGTAATCATAGTGGATAATAGTTGGTGCTAACGATGTAGGTAAATGATTAGAAAGCCAATTTTGTAAGTCTGCGATACCTTTAATCTCATCTGTTTTTGAACGTTCATATCTTGAAATCCAACCATTCACCTGACGTTCCATGAAACCTATAGGTTGGCTCATATCTCCTAGCTTAGTGGATTGATAGTCTATGTTGTGAAGTTGTACAAGATGATCAACCATATGTTCTGAAATAGATTGATTTATTTCTTTTGTTGGATGAATATTCAAAGGAAAGTCTGTATCTAAAACAATCCCTTTTTTTCTTTCCATAACAAAAAAATGACTTCCTACAATTTTCTCATCCTCACAATATAAATACGGTTTTGGGGCAATCTTAAAATAAGGATAAAGCTCAGTTAGAAATTCAAATTCTCTTTTCATATCATGCGCTTTTGGCGCAATAGGTCCATGTGGTGGTCTTCTTAACACTGCTTCCCAGTTACCAATCTTTAAACAATAGGTTAGATTGGAGTGTCCTGCTCCGAATTGCTCAATCTGTAATTCATCGTCTGGTAAATCAACGATTTCTTTCCGTAAAAAATGTTCTAATACATCAATTTCTAGTTCTTCCCCATGTCTGACTGGTTTTGTATCACTATTTTGCATTCATCTCTCTCCCTATCCCATTTGATTTCTAACTAAACGGTTAGTATGTTGACGGTAAAAAAATAGCAGTAACACATATTTCAATTTAACCAACCATACTGTTAAACAAAAACACCCACGTATTACTATTTTTATACATTTTCGACAATACTTAGCAAACTCCTTCTTTTTTTATAAAATATTTTTTAAAAATACGTTAATTATTTTTGTATATTGCTAATAAGACAGCAGAGGATATTATTTCGAATATGGAAGCTAAATTATTTGGCGAAGGATAAGCAATCTTCATTTAATCGAATAGAAAGAATAGTACATACATATTAATAAGGCTTCTTAAATAACATTATTTAATCAACATCTTCCAAATTTAAAACTACTTTTACTCCGATAATAGATAAATGAAAGGATATATCATTGCTTCCTACAATAACTGAATTAACTGGCTTTGGTTTCAAACCCCATCCCCACATTTTTACAAATTTTTTCTTTAGCTACAGTAAATTGTGCAAGCGATATTCATACATTCAGTTGATGGAAGCGAAGAGTGGCGACTCCTGTGGGAAAAGCGGGATAGTCGAGACCTTGGAATGAGCGAAGCGAAGGAAGCGGCTCGTCCCTGCTCGCGGAACTCAACGAGCTTCTATAATACTTCAAAAAAACACCGTTAAATCATAATAGATCTAACGGTGTTTTTTAATTATTTGTACTATCATTTATTCAGCTTATTCTTTATCGTTTCTTTTACTTCAGCGATATGTTTCATTTTATTATCCCAGCATGCTTGACTTAAATCAACTGGATACTCTTCTGCATGTAAAGTACGTTTATACTCATCCCATAAGTAGTTTAAATTATCTTTAACAAACGCTTGAATTTCCTTCAAATCAGGACATTGATAAACAAGATTTCCATTTTCAAATATTGTATGATGGAGCTCTCTCGCTTCAAAATTTGTTACATATTTACTGATAAACGTGTGTACTGGATGGAACATTTTTAAAAACGTTTCATCTTGAGGATTTTCATTTTCTAACGTAATATAGTCGCCTTCTGATTTTTGATCATCTATGTTTATGATACGGAACACTCTTTTAAGACCAGGAGTGGATACTTTTTCTGGATTACCACTAATCTTAATTGTATCTAACATTTCCCCTGTTTCAGATTCAATGGAAACCATTTTATAAACAGCTCCTAAAGCTGGTTGATCGTAAGCAGTAATAAGTTTCGTACCAATTCCCCATGTATCAATTCTAGCTCCTTGTGCCTTTAACTGATGAATAGTTAATTCATCTAAATCATTAGAAGCAATAATTTTAGCATTTGGAAAACCTGCTTCATCTAACATTTTTCGAGCTTTCTTAGAAAGATAAGCTAAATCTCCACTATCTAAACGAATTCCTAAGAAATTAATTTTATCGCCTAGTTCTTTGGCAACTTTAATTGCATTAGGGACACCTGATTTTAGCGTGTCATATGTATCAACTAAAAATACACAATCTTTATGACGACGGGCATATTTATGAAAAGCAGTATATTCATCACGATATGCTTGGATAAGTGAATGTGCATGTGTACCTGATACTGGAATTCCAAATAGTTTTCCAGCTCTAACATTAGATGTAGCTTCAAATCCTCCAATAAATGCAGCTCGAGTTCCCCAAATAGCAGCATCAAACTCTTGAGCTCTTCTAGTACCAAATTCCATCGCCACATCGTCACCAATGACCTGTTTAATTCTTGAAGCTTTCGTAGCAATTAATGTTTGATAGTTCACAATGTTTAATATAGCCGTTTCAATTATTTGAGCTTCTGCTAATGGAGCTTCAACTCGAATTAACGGTTCATTCCCGAATACTAATTCTCCTTCTCTCATTGACCGAACTGTTCCCGTAAAAGTCATATCCTTTAAATAATCTAAAAAATCTTCCTGATATCCCAGCTCTCTTAAATAATCAATATCCGTTTTTGAAAAACGAAAATTCGTTAAATAATCGATCACTTTCTCAAGACCAGCAAATATGGCATAACCATTTTGAAACGGCATTTTTCGAAAGTATACTTCAAACACCGCTTTTCGATTATGCATATTATCTTCCCAATACGTTTCAGCCATGTTTATTTGATATAAATCTGTATGTAGGGCATAGCTGTCGTCAGCAAACTTCTGATTCATTAAATAATCCTCCAAAATTATGCATGTTCACATATGATATACATTTATTATGTTACAAACTTCTTATAAATTATAATATATTCTACATTTTTTCTGTAGTCTAACAAATTTTAAGTTTTTTAAGTAAAATACACTTTGTGAGTTTTTTGTGAAAAATAAGATTATTTTAACGAATCAGGTATCAGATTGTTTTTGTAAAGCGCCGCTATCATATTTAAGATAAATTGTGGGATTCGCTTCGGAAAGAAACGTTTATTATAATAACGAAAATAGGCAGTTCTGATATCATTCCATTGCTGACAATTCTTTTCTTGTTTAAATCTAGCTACATCTATAATTTTTACTTTGTTATCTGCTGTAATCAATATATTCCTTAAATGAATATCAGAAGGATTTAAACCAACCTGTACAGCTAAAGATAAGATATAATCAACATCCTGAATTTGTTCTTTACTAATCGTAATTCCTTTATTTAAGCAATCAAATAAAGTATGTCCATCCACATACTCCATAACAATATAATTTGGACCATATTCATAAACAGTTGGATAGTATGGTATATGAGCTAGTAATTGATAAATTTCTGCTTCTTCTTTTGCAATATTCATGAATCTAGGAGGAAATACTTTAATTACTTTGTTCGTATCTTTTATTCTAAATACACAAGCACTTCTACCACTTCCAATATGAATCAGGTCTTGATGATATTGTTTTACCTGGATTCTTCCATACGATTTGTTCTTAAACTTTACACTTTTTGAATATATATTACTTTTCAAGAATATACATCTCCCTATGTCTTAGACATACAATTTCTAATCTACTTAAAAACGCAAAAAAGACCTTACCAAACAAATGGTAAAGGTCTCGCAAACAACATTTTTGTGTTGCCAGCATAGCCGAGGATATACCTGTATTGACGACTAAACTGTTATAGCTACTCCCCTTTAAAAGGATAAAGGCTATATAAAATTATTAACAGAACATGAAATATTGATAATTCACTGTATATTATATATTATAAAATTTCTTTACATGTTGGTCAATGGATTTTATTTATGATTTTTAACAAAAAAAGGTCATACTGATTTCACGAGAACAAGCTACTCATATAAGGATTCATAAATAAATTGTTCGGATCTAATTCTTCTCGTTTTTCTCTAAACTCATTAAATTTTGGATATAGCTCCATTAATTCTTCTTTCGATTTATGATGCATTTTCCCCCAATGAGGTCTACCTTGATATTTCTGCATTATAGCTTCCATATCTCGGAAGTATGTCTCATAAGGCATACCTTTGTACATATGAAAAGCAATATAAAATGAATCTCTTTGATAAGAAGGGCTAAGCCAAATATCATCCGCTTTAACCGTTCTGCATTCTATAGGAAAATGCACTTTATATTTACGCTCTTCAATTGTAGCTCGAATTTCTTGTAAAGCATCCTTAGCGAATTCTAAAGGGATACAATACTCTATTTCTCTAAAGCGGACTAATCTTGGGGTTGCAAATAGTTGATGACTTTCTGCAATGACTTTTGTAGAAGAAACACCTACTGCCGAGAATTTACTAATATAAGAACTAGTCTTAGGTATTAGTCTACTTGTTTCTGACAGTACATAAAATAAATAGTTCTCTATTAGGAGATTTTTACAATTATGAATGGTTAATTTTTGTGGTTGTTGATCTGTAATATTCATCGTTTTAATTTGCACTAGATCTGAAAAAGGAAAGATATAGCATTCAAAATGTCGATTTTCATAAATATATCGTTCGAATCGAGTGTATAACTCCGAAAATTTCACCTTTTTACTTTCATATGCATAGACCGGACTTTTAATTATACGGAGCTTCACTCTTACTATAATTCCAAACATGCCTAAAGAGATCAACGATGCATTAAAAAGATCTGAATGGTTTTCTTCAGAAAATACCATGATTTCTCCCTGAGCATTTACAATCGTCAGTTCTAATACCTGAGAAGGAATATTTCCAAACTCAATTCCAGTACCATGTGTTCCAGTGGATATAGCTCCTGCAATGCTTTGAACATTAATATCCCCCAGATTCTCTTGAGAATATCCCTTTTTTGCAAGTTCACTTCCAATATTGAAAAGTCGCGTTCCTCCTAATACAGTTACTATCCCTTCCCTTTCATCAATGCTTTCTATACCACTTAATTTATCCAAAGAAATTAGGTAATCGTTTGTAGCAACTAGTTTCGTAAAGGAATGTCCTGCGCCGACCACACGTACATTTCGATTTTCTTTTGAAGCTTGTTTAACAATCGTACAGACATCTTCAATGGATTCTGGATAAAATGTAATATTTGGTGTACCGGTACTTGTATCTGCCCAATTTCTCCATTCTTGATTCGTTACAGAAAGCATACACCATTCCCCCTATATGTCTTAAAACGATCAATAACTGTTTGCTCAGAAAAAACGACGATCTCATTAAATCGTTCACATATTTCTCCTGACTTAGCTGCTCTAAATACAACTGCATCACCAATTTTTAACGTATGATTTTGGTAAAACACAGGTGTTTGAACTTCCCCTGCCCCTTCTAAAGGAAGTAACTTCCCTCCCCCCGGATAGATAGGCTGCGGTACTTTATCATTACCTGCTGGGCCCGAAGAAACATATCCTCCACCTAAGCAAGTAACAATATTCGCCGTGGGCTTACGCACAATTGGTAAAGCATAGAATAATGACGGGGAATATTTAAAATTATGATAATAATCAAACAATAATGGTGAATAGAATCCAGAACCAACCGTCACTTCTGTGATGAATTCTTCTTGACAAGTTGTCTCTAAACTTCCTGTACCACCACCGTTTACTATTTCTAAAGAAAAACCATCTTTTGTTAAAAAATCCACAACTGCACGTCTACGATTTTCAATTTTTTTTATAGATTTCTTTTTTAAATACGAAACTAGAGTGTTTTTCATAAATTGAGAAGGCATCTGATCCCCTACACCTGCAATCTGAGCTTCATAGCCCATAATACCTTTCAGACATAAATAATCGGAGTGTTTGATTTTCTGGGCCATTCTCACAACTTCATCAGCATTTTGAATAGGTGAACGTCTTACACCAAAATGTAAGCCAGCAAATTTTGTACTCATATCGACATCGATACATAGCTTAAATGATCCGTTTACTTTTTTGGCAATACGATCTAAATGTTCTAAATGATCGATACTATCCACCATCAAAACAATACTAGCACTGCTCTTTGCAATAAGAGACAAAGCCTCTTGGTCATAACAAGGATAGCCTAGTAAAATATCATCTATTCCTTGCTTTTCTAAAAAGATTGCTTCATGAGGGCTGAAACACATCACTCCTTGAAATATAGGATTGGAATGGAGTATTCTTTGAATCACAGATAGTGAACGTAATGATTTTGTTGCAATTCTAATCTTTTTACCATTTGCTTTAGCTGCAATTTGTTGACAATTATCATCAAACGCATCAATATCTAATAAAAGTGCAGGTAGAGAAAGCCCTTTCAAATTTTCTCTGGACAGCAAGTATTTCACCACATTTCGTAAATAATTGAACATAATATGTAAAAATAATTAAAAGTACATATTCTACAAAATTTTACATTTTCCTTTTTTTGTTTAAAATTGTTTCATTCATCAGATCAGGGATATCAAATGAATCTCTTTTTTTATTCTATAGTCCTTTATTCTCAATAAGAACATTACGAGTAGAAATTTAGCACTTAAATCGTATTTTTCTATCAAGTATATAAAATTTACCTACTTGGATGTGGATTTAGAGTAATTTTTTAAAGGTATATTTAACATCCATAAAAAAAGAAGTAGGCTCTAGTCCTACTTCTTTTTTACATGTAAATTATTCTTCCCAAACTTTAACTTCTTCCATAATTGTACCTTGTCTCATATTGTAAACTGGCTCAAGACTAGAAGTTACTTGACCAAATACTGTATGTACTCCATCTAAATGTGGTTGTGGATCGTGTACGATGAAGAATTGACTTCCACCTGTATCTTTACCTGCATGTGCCATTGATAAAGCACCTGAATTATGGATATGTGGATTTCCTTCTGTCTCACATTTAATTGTGTATCCAGGACCTCCAGTGCCATTTCCAATAGGGCATCCTCCTTGACTTACAAAACCAGGAATAACTCGGTGGAATTTTAGACCATTATAAAAACCCTCATTTGCTAGTTTCTCGAAGTTAGCAACTGTAATTGGAGCTTCTTGAGGGAACAAATCGAATTCAATTTTGTCACCAGTGTTTAATAAGATGTATCCTTTTTTAGACATGTAGGAATCTCTCCTTTATTATTATTCAGTTGAATTATTTATTTAGATAACACAACTCACATTAGTTTAACACATTTCTTCTTTTCCGACAAAGAAGACTATTTAAGAAAATCATATAATGTTCAATAATTCACGAAACAATATGATAGACTATCTTTTCACACTTCTATATAATTAGCTAGGTAACTAATTTAGTGACATTTTAACATATAATGGAAAGGAAGATCATATGTCACAATCTCATAAAGAACTAATCCATACTCTGAATCAAGCAGCCAGACAATTAGCTAAATCATTTAATGAACAATTCGTATCATCTGGTTTATTTATCGCTCAATGGACTGTACTTCGATATCTTCAAAACCATGGTCCTTCTACACAAATTCAAATGTGCAATTATTTAAAAGTGGAAGCACCATCTCTAACGCGCACATTAAATCGAATGGAAAAGCAAGGTTTAATTATACGCAAGGAAGGTATAGATCGACGAGCAAAAGAAATCCATTTAACACCTTTGGCTTTAGAAAAAATACCCGAATGGAAAGAACAAGTTGATGACTTTGAAAATCCAATTTTCGATACTTTAACAGCTGAAGAAATGGAAACAACCATCAAAGTATTAACAAAAATCGTTTCTGCTTTACAGAAACAATAGAAAAATTGGAGTTGAAATTAATGAACAAGGAAAAAATTTGGACGAAAGACTTCACTAGTCTATGCTTTAGTGCATTTTTTATATTTTTGCCCTTTTATGCTTTGCTAACGGCTTTGCCGTTTTTTGTTTTAGATGAACTTCACGGTGCTAAAGAATCAGTTGGATTAGTTATTTCTGCATTCTTGTTAGCAGCGGTATTAATCAGACCATTTGCTGGAAATTGGCTTGATTCCATTGGACGAAAAAAAATCTTAACTATTGCTCTTATTCTATTATTTATAGCTACAGCTTTATATTTAGTTGTTCATACTTATGGAGCTTTATTAATATTACGATTTGTACAAGGAATAGGATTCGGTTTAGCAACAACTGCGACTGGAGCTATTTCTGCCGATCTTGTTCCTGCGAGTAGACGTGGTGAAGGAATAGGTTATTATGGGATGTTTATGAGCTTAGCAATGGTATGTGGACCATATCTTGGCCTTACGATTATTCAAAAGTACTCTTTTACTTTATTATTTGCGATTTGTGTTGTGTGTGCCATATTCTCTTTTTTATTAGGTATCATTGTAAAAATTCCAAAATTCGAAACAAAGAAAGTTGAAAAACAAAAATCCTCTTTAAAACTTAGTAGCATATTTGAACTATCTGCTATTCCAATTTCCGTTGCCGCCATGGTTTTAGCTTTTTCTTATAGTTCAATTCTTTCATATGTTTCATTATTTGCTACTGAAATAGGATTAGCAGATATAGCTGGAATGTTTTTCGTTATATTCGCGATTGTCACTGTACTCTCCCGCCCATTTACTGGAAAATGGTTCGATTTATACGGAGATAGCAAAGTCATCTATCCTGCTCTTGTTCTATTTATGATTGGAATGGCTGCACTAAGCTTTACAAGCAATGCCTTTATTTATATGCTAGCTGCCGGTATTATCGGACTTGGTTATGGCGCAATTGTACCAAGTTTCCAAACCATCTCAATTCAATATGCAGCACATAACCGTCGTGGGATGGCAACAGCAACCTATTTCATCTTCTTTGATAGTGGAATTGGAATTGGAGCGTATTTAAATGGTATTCTATCTGCCAAATATAGCTATCAAACGATGTATATCATTTGTTCTGCAATGATATTGTTTACCATCCTTCTGTATTATGCTTTATATGATCGTCGTAAAAAGCATATACTTGAGCAAAGTATGAAACATGTTGAAGCTTAACTAATTAGCTATGAAAATAGAAAAAAGCAAATGACTTGTCTTAACTAAGTCATTTGTCTTTTTTTATTTGTATATCCATATGGAATTAAATTTAATTGGAGCGGATGAAGGGAATCGAACCCTCATCATCAGCTTGGAAGGCTGAGGTTTTACCACTAAACTACATCCGCATATATAAATATGTAATGGCGCGCCCGAAAGGAGTCGAACCCATAACCTTTTGATCCGTAGTCAAACGCTCTATCCAATTGAGCTACGGGCGCATTCTAATGGTGCCGAGGACCGGAATCGAACCGGTACGGTAGTCACCTACCGCAGGATTTTAAGTCCTGTGCGTCTGCCAGTTCCGCCACCCCGGCATTGGAACTGTTGTCCTTGCTAACAACAAAAATAATAATATCATCTCTTCTGTAGATATGCAATAGCTTCAATTAAATTTACAAAATTTAAATTTTTTATACCACCATCAGATGATTAATATTTTGAAATGTAGCATCTTTATCCTCTACACTTATTGATATATAGAACGAAAGAAGACTTATAAAGCGCTTAATATCAGCTTATTTTCAAAATAAAAATACACACAAAAACAACACACACATTCATCAAAAAAGGGTTCTTTTTCAAGTGTTGGGGTAGAGAACTTTTCTCTGCCCTTTACCCTATAGAATTGCCTATTGATTTATATTGGTGATGAAGCAGAATACAGGCTCTAAAACGCGAAAAATTTCTGAAGCCAAACGCATTTCTTTTCATTACTTTCGCTAAGTTATTTAACCCTTCTAAAAAACCATTTGAGTAATCAATGAAGAAGCGATTAAGGATTTCAGTCTCCCAGTTCCGGTATGTTTGAATGGTCTTTTTCATTTCTGAGATACCACTTCTCTCCACTTTCTCATAAAACTTATGTAAACCTATTTTAATTTCCTCCATTACTTCCGGACCACCCATTTTAGCTTCATAGAACCATT